>OY970130.1:5152500-5157034 GCA_963705935.1 uncultured Verrucomicrobiae bacterium
AACCGCAGGAAAAGAACGAGAATCGATTCCGTAAGTAGTGGCGAGCGAAAGCGGAACAGCCCAAACCGCCGGGATTTATCCTGGCGGGGTTATAGGACCACGATGTGAGACCGTAAGAGCTAGACGAACACTCTGGAAAGTGTGACCATAGCGGGTGACAGTCCCGTAGTTGAAAGCTCGAGCGGCTCTAGTGGTATCCTGAGTAGCACCGTACACGTGAAATCCGGTGTGAATTCGTGCCGACCACGGCATAAGGCTAAATACTCGATGAAGACCGACAGTGAACTAGTACCGCGAGGGAAAGGTGAAAAGCACCCCTGTTAGGGGAGTGAAACAGTAACTGAAATCAATTGCTAACAAGTCAGTGGGAGCTCCCTTGTGGAGTGACCGCCTGCCTTTTGTATAATGAGTCTGCGAGTTATTGCCCGTAGCAAGCTTAAGCCGGTTCCCGGCGAAAGCGCAGCGAAAGCGAGTCCGAATAGGGCGCTCAGTTGCTGGCAATAGACCCGAAGCGGAGGTGATCTAACCATGGCCAGGATGAAACTCGGGTAAAACCGAGTGAAGGTCCGAACCGGTCAACCTTGAGAAGTTGTCGGATGAGCTGTGGTTAGGAGCGAAAGACTAATCAAACCCTGTGATAGCTGGTTCTTTCCGAAATATATTTGGGTATAGCGTCGGGTGCTGATTTGCGGAGGTAGAGCACTAAATAAGCTAGGGCCCCTACCGGGGTACTGAACTTAATTAAACTCCGAATACCGCAGAGTGAAGCCCGGCAGTCAGACGGTGGGGGATAACCTTCATCGTCGAGAGGAGAATAGTCCAGACCATCAGTTAAGGTCCCAAAATATGGCTCAGTGAAAAAGGATGTGATTTTGCTTAGACAATGGGGATGTTGGCTTAGAGGCAGCCATCATTTAAACAGTGCGTAACAGCTGACCCATCGAGCGAAATTGCGCCGAAAATGATCGGGACTTAAGCCATATACCGAAGCTATGGGTGCACCGCAAGGTGCGCAGTAGGAAAGCGTCCCAAGTGCAGCGAAGGAGAAGGGGTAACCGACTCTGGAGCGCTTGGGAGTGAGAATGCAGACATAAGTAACGATAAAGCCGGTTGAATTCCGGCTCGCCTAAATCCCAAGGATTCCTGGGGAAGGTTCGTCCGCCCAGGGTTAGTCGGGTGCTAAGACGAGGCCGTAAGGAGTAGTCGATGCCAAGCAGGTTTAATATTCCTGCACCACCTTGCATGCGTTCGATCCAAGGAGTGACGGAGAAAGTTAATACAGCAACGTGTTGAATCGTTGTCCAAGCTTGTAGGCTGCCTGGGGCTAAAAGACCGGGTAAGGCTGAAGAGCGACGGGACCTTGAGGCCACGGCCGATGGGGATTGTATGATACTATGCTTCCAAGAAAAACTTCGTGGTTAGCATGTAGGGTGCCCGTACCGTAAACCGACACAGGTGGGATAGATGAGTATTCTAAGGCGCGCGAGTTAATTCTCTCTAAGGAACTCGGCAAATTAACCCCGTATCTTCGGTATAAGGGGTGCCCCGCAAGGGGCCGCAGTTAATTGCGTCAACCGACTGTTTAGCAAAAACACAGCACTCTGCTAAGTCGCAAGACGACGTATAGGGTGTGACACGTGACCAATGCGGAAAGGTGAAAGTCTAGGGTGCAAGCTCTGGATCTAAGCCCCCGTGAATGTCGGCCGTAACTATAACGGTCCTAAGGTAGCGAAATTCCTTGTCGGGTAAGTTCCGACCCGCACGAATCGTGTAACGAGTTGACGACTGTCTCGGAGAGAGGCTCGGTGAAATTGTAGTGGCGGTGAAGATGCCGCCTACCCGCAGCAGGACGGAAAGACCCTATGCACCTTTACTGTAAGCTGTTATTGTCGCTTGACTTTCAATACGTAGAATAGGTGGGAGACTGTGAAGTCCGGTTCCAGGATCGGGCTGAGTCAAAATATGAAATACCACTTTTTGTTGGTTAGGCGTCTAACCTCATACCATCATCTGGTTGAGGGACAGTGATAGCAGGTCAGTTTTTCTGGGGCGGAATCCTCCCAAAGAGTAACGGAGGATTACGAAGGTTCCCTCGGCCCGGTCGGTAATCGGGCTATAGAGCGCATGAGTATAAGGGAGCTTTACTGTGAGACCAACAAGTCGAGCAGTTGCGAAAGCAGGTTCAAGTGATCCGGTGGTTGAATGTGGAATCGCCATCGCTCATAGGACAAAAGGTACGCTAGGGATAACAGGCTGATCGCGCCCAAGCGTTCACAGCGACGGCGCGGTTTGGCACCTCGATGTCGGCTCATCACATCCTGGGGCTGGAGAAGGTCCCAAGGGTTCGGCTGTTCGCCGATTAAAGTGGTACGCGAGCTGGGTTCAGAACGTCGTGAGACAGTTCGGTCCTCTATCCGCTGTGGGCGTCTGTGATTTGAGGGGTTCATTCTCTAGTACGAGAGGACCGAGAATGACGAACCTCTGGTGTTCCGGTTGTCGCGTCAGCGGCAGCGCCGGGTAGCTATGTTCGGAAGGGATAAGCGCTGAAAGCATCTAAGCGCCAAGCCTGTCCCAAGATAAGATCACAATCCACCGCAAGGTGGTGCAAGGTCCGGGTAGACCACCCGGTTGATAGGCCAGAGGTGTAATTGCGGTAACGCATTCAGCTTACTGGTACTAATGACCTTGCCGGTTATGCAAACGCGTTCTAGGCGTTTATCTTACCTCCTTACGTTGAAATTTTCCTGAGCTTGATACTTACCCGGCTTCGGTCGGGTTTCACTTCCTGGTGACCACAGGCGAGGGGTTCCACCCGTTCCCATCCCGAACACGGCCGTTAAGCCCTCAGCCGCCAATGGTAGTTGGACGTTAGGTCCCGCGAGAGTAGGTCGTTGCCAGGTTTATGGCCCGGTTCTTCGAAAGAGGAACCGGGCCACTTTTTTTTGGAGATTGAGTGGGAGGAAGGTCCGCTCCCATGAATGAAGAACTCCCTCCGAATTACAAACGGCACACTCAGGCCGGCGCGGTGACACCGCGGGTGCCGCAGCTGCGGAAGTGCCGTTCGAGACAGCGATAATCGGGCGTCAACAGTTCTGGTGAAAGATGCATTGATCGAGATGTACCTGGCCGGGGTGTCGGTGCGCCGAGTCGAGGACATCACGCAGGGCTTGTGGGCACGCGGGTTATACCGACGTGAGCGACCTCAATCAGAAGATCGCCTGCAGATCGAGGACTTGCGCTCGCGCCGGCCGAGCTGCCCCGTGGAAACGCCGGTCTGCCCATCGCGCCTTGTCTCGATCTTTGTCACGATGGTCGTCATCGCAGCACCGTACTCGAGTCCACCTCTGCCGCCCTCGAAGTCGCCGGCCGGAGGTTGATGCGGCGCCGAGATCGCCGTCTTGAACCGCAGCTTCCGCGGCTGCGGCACCCGGGGCGTCACCTTGCCGGCGTAGGGTAAGCGTCCGGCCGGGTGCCTTGGGCCGGATTCTTGATGGGGCCGATTGAGACGTCACGATGGGGCCATGCGAGCAGTCGCAATGGTGCCCATTAAGCTCAGCCGCGGAGCCCTATGCTGGCTTCCAGTTCGCCGGCGTGAGCGGATCCATTTTGTCCTGGTTGGTCATCTGAGGCAACCGGGAGAGGACGTCGCGCAGGTACGCGAACGGATCCTTCCCGTGCCGCTGGCAGGAGACGACGATCGAGTAGATGATCGCGGAGCGCTGCCCCGCGTTGGGGTGGCCGATAAACAACCAATTCTTTTTCCCGATCGCCGAAGGCCGGATCGCATTTTCGACGAGGTTGTTGTCCAGCCGTGTTTCCCCGTGCTCGAGGTGCGCCGTCAGCGGCGCCCAGTAGTGCAGCAGGTAGTCGCAGGCTTTGGCCAAGCCCGACTTCGGCGGCATGCGCTCGCGGATGCCCGTCGCCAGTTTCTTCAACCAGTAGAGCCGGCGGGGATAAAGCTTCAGCCGGTACCGCCGGCGATCCGAGTCGCTCAGTTGCTGTTCATCCCAGTCGGCCTCGCATTTATACAGCCAGCCGATGATCAGCAGGATCAACCGTACGGCTTTCGGCGATTCGCGTTCAGCCTCAAAAAACTTTCGTCGCGCGTGCGCCCAACAGCCCACCCAGGTCACATTCAGGCGCTGGAGCGTTCGCAAGGCTGGTTGCGGCTGCCTAATGGCCAAAGCCTGACCGGTTTTTGCCACGAATACGAGCGGCACGGCACCACCACGCTGTTCGCCGCGCTCAATATCGCCACTGGCCAGGTTCGGGCTGGCCACTACCAGCGCCGGCGGCGGCTGGAGTTTCTCGATTTCATGAACCAGGTGATCGCCGAGCATCCGGACCGCGAAGTGCATGTCGTGCTCGACAATCTCTCCACCCATAAGCCCAAAACCGATCGATGGCTGGCGGCCCATCCCAAGGCCCACCTGCATTTCATCCCGACCCATGCCTCGTGGCTCAATCAGATTGAAGTCTGGTTCAGCATTCTCAGCCGGCAGGCCTTACGCGGCGCCAGCTTCACCTCCGTGGT